>NZ_JADOZQ010000020.1:0-24975 GCF_015669105.1 Romboutsia sp. D33t1_170424_H2
TACCTGGTTGATAGGTCGAAGGTGTAAGTGCAGTAATGTATTTAGCTTATCGATACTAATAGGTCGAGGACTTGACCAAAATAAAATGATTAACTCTAGATGATATACAGTTTTCAGAGTATTAACTCTAAAAGATAAAGATTATGTGGTTATTATAGCAAAGAGGATACACCTGTTCCCATACCGAACACAGAAGTTAAGCTCTTTAGCGCTGATGGTACTTGGAGGGCGACCTCCTGGGAGAGTAAGACGTAGCCACGTAATCTTTTTTTTGCGTTCAAAAATATATTTATATGAAAATTTACAAATTATGCATGTAGTTGTATACTATAAAGAGTGAACAGAAATATTACATACGATTTGGAGGTTGTCTATGAATATAGGGGTGATAGGAGTTAATCATAATGTAGCTCCCATAGAGATAAGAGAAAAAGTTTCTTTTACAGATATACAAAAAATAGAAGCTATAAATTATTTATTAGACAAAGAAATAGAAGAAATTATAATACTATCTACATGTAATAGAAGTGAAATATATATTCAATCAAAAAATATTGAAGACAAAATAAAAATTGTAGAAGAGTTTTATGAATCATTTTTCAATTTACCTGGAGTTAAACAGTATTTATTCACTAAAAAAGATAGAGACGCTATAGAGCATATATACAAAGTTTCTGCAGGTTTAGATTCTATAGTGTTAGGTGAAGATCAAATATTAGGTCAAGTCAGAGATGCACATGAATTTTCTATGCAATTAGGAGCTAGTAAGAAAAAATTCAACAAGCTATTCAGGGAAGCTATCACAGTTTCTAAAGATATAAAAACCAAAACTAAAATATCACAACAGCCATTATCAATAAGTTACATAGGGGTTAGATTCTTAGAAGAAAAACTAGGCAATTTAGAGGGGAAAAATGCACTAGTTATAGGAATTGGTAAGATGAGTAAGTTGACAATGAAACATTTAGAAGAAGGAAAAGTTAATACCATATATGTTTCAAATCGTAGTCATGGGAAAATAAAAGAGATAGAAAATGATTATAAAAATATTGTACCTATACAATATAACGATAGATATAAAGTGTTAAATGATGTTGATATGGTAATAAGCGCAACGGCATCTCCACATATTATAATAAAGGCAGATGAAATGCCAAAGATTGAAAGAAAAATATATATGATGGATATAGCTCTTCCTAGAGATATAGATCCAGATATAAATAAGTTAGAGAATGTAGAACTCTATGATATAGATGATTTAAAACAAATACATGATAAGAATGATCAAAAGAGAAAAGAGTTAGCTAATATTGGCTTAGGAATGATAAATGAAAGTATAGATGAATTTGTAGAGTGGCTAGACTCAACTAATATAGATCCTACGATAGAATCTTTGAATGAAAGATGCGATGAAATAAGAGAAGATACATTAGATTATATTTTTAGAAAGATCAATCTTGATAATAGGGAGAAAAAAATTATTGAAAAGATGATGACTTCTGCCCTAAAGAGACTTATAAGAGAACCGATAATAAATTTAAAGCAAACTAAGGATAAAGGCAAAAGAGAAGAATATATGAAAATGGTAGAAGAACTATTCGAAATATAAACTAAGGAGGACATGACTATGAAAAACGAAAAGTCATCAAAGATATATGAAGAAGCAATAGAATATATACCTGGAGGGGTTAATAGCCCAGTTAGAGCGTTTAAATCAGTAGGATTAGATCCAATATTTATAGATAGAGCACACGGAAGTAGAATATATGATGTTGACGGAAATGAATATATAGATTATATATGCTCTTGGGGACCACTTATGCTAGGTCATAGCCCAAAAGAAATAGTAGAGGGAATTGAAGAAGTTGTATCTAGAGGAACTAGCTATGGAGTTCCAACAGCTATAGAAGTTGAAATGGCTAAGATAATAGTAGAAGCATATCCAGCTATAGATCAAGTACGTATGGTAAACTCAGGGACTGAGGCAACTATGAGTGCATTAAGAGTAGCTAGAGGATTTACAAAAAGAAATAAAATATTAAAGTTTGAAGGTTGCTACCATGGTCATTCAGATGCTTTATTAGTTAAGTCTGGTTCAGGAACAATAACATATGGAGTACCAACTAGCCCTGGAGTTCCATCTGATGTAGTTAAAGATACATTAGTTTGTAGATACAATGATTTAGATGCAGTAAGAGAAATATTTAAAAATCAAGGACATGAAATAGCCGCTGTAATAGTTGAAACAGTAGCAGGAAACATGGGTGTAGTTCCAGGTAAGCAAGAGTTTTTACAATTATTAAGAGATATAACTAAAGAATATGGAAGTGTTTTAATATTTGATGAAGTTATAACAGGATTTAGATTAAATTATAGTAGCTCTGTTGGATATTTTGGAATAAAGCCAGATATGGTATGTTTCGGTAAAATAATAGGAGCAGGACTTCCTGTTGGTGCTTATGGTGGAACTAAAGAAATAATGAGTATGGTTTCTCCAGTTGGACCAGTATATCAAGCAGGTACATTATCAGGAAACCCACTAGCTATGTATATGGGTAAAAAGAACTTAGAAATATTAAGAGATAATCCTCACATCTATAAAGAGTTAGAAGAAAAAGCTATAAGATTAGAAGAAGGATTAAAATCTAATATAGAAAAATTAGGTCTTAACTACACAGTTAATAGAGCTGGTTCATTAGTTTGTTTATTCTTTACACATGGACCAATAGAAAACTATGATGATGTTACAAGATGTGATGTTCCTAAGTTTAATAAGTATTTTGAAGAGTTATTAAAAAGAGGAATTCTTTTAGCTCCTACACAGTTTGAAGCAATGTTCTTATCAAATGCTCATACTAATGAGGACATAGATTATACTATAAATGCTAGTTATGAGGCATTAAAAATAGCTCATAATCTTTAAAACTAAATATAAATCTCGATAAAATTTACCATATGATATGAAGGATATATAAATGCCATGTAGAATAGTTTATTTATATGTAAAATATATATGAATTTTGGAGAGGTTTTTCACTAAACCTAGCCTTACTGGCTAGGTAAATTATTTTCGAAGAAACGAGATGATATATATGAATTCACTAGATTATGTATTAAATAATATAGATTCACTAGATAGAGAATCTATGGATGAAGCTAAAAAAAGATTAGATAGACTTATAAAGCCAGTTGGAAGTTTAGGTAAGATGGAAGAAATTTGTATGCAATTAGCTGGGATATATAGAAAAAAAGAGCTTGATACATCTAAAAAAGCTATTATAGCATTTGCTGGAGATCATGGTGTTTATGAAGAAGGTGTAGCTCCGGATCCTCAAAGTATAACTTATCTTCAATTCCCGAACTTTACAAAAGGATTAAATGGAGTAGGAGTTATAAGTAAATTTGTAGGAGCAGATGTAATAGCTATAGATGTTGGTATAAATTGTGACCATAAACTAGATGGTGTGATTGATAAAAAGATAAGAAAATCTACATCTAATATGGCTAAGGGACCTGCAATGAGTAGAGATGAAGCTATAAAATCCATAGAAATAGGGATAGAAGCAGCAAATGAGTGTATAGATAATGGTTATAAGCTTATAGGAATAGGTGAAATGGGTATATGTAACACTACACCAAGTAGTGCTATAATATCTGTAATAGATGGATGTGATCCAGCAGAAGTTACAGGAATGGGAGCTGGACTTAAAAAAGATAGAATAAAGCATAAAGCTGATACTATAAGAAAAGCTATAGAACTAAACAAGCCAAATAGAGAAGATGCTATAGATATATTATCGAAGGTTGGCGGATTTGAGATAGGTTCTATGGCAGGAGTTATATTAGCATGTAGTGCTAGAAATGTTCCTGTTGTATTAGATGGATTTATATCTTATGCAGCTGCTCTTTTAGCCTACACTCTAAATCCAATAACTAGGGAATATATGATAGCATCTCATACATCAGCAGAGCCAGGTACACAAAAAGCACTAGATATGCTAAATTTAAGTACTGTATTAAATATGGATATGAGATTAGGAGAAGGTAGTGGTGCAGCACTTGCATTTAATATAATTGAAGCATCAAATTATACATATACAAATATGGCGACATTTGATGAGATAGATATGGGAAGATAGAAAAAGCAATAAGGAGATAAGTATGAGCAAAGTTATACTAGTAACTGGTGGAGCAAGATCAGGAAAAAGTAGTTTTGCAGAACAATTATGTAAAGATAGAAATAACAATACTGCATATATTGCAACATCGATACCCTTTGATGATGAGATGAAAGATAGGGTAAAAAAACATAAGGAAAGTAGACCACAAAACTGGAAAACATATGAAATATATAAGGATATATATTCTATAATTGAGGATATATCTAAATCTCACAAAACAATTATATTAGATTGTGTAACTTTATTAGTGAATAATTTAATGTTTACGCATGATATAGATATTGAAAATGCAACACAAGATGAGATAAATGAATTAGAAAAGTACATAAAAGATCAAGTTAATAAACTGATAGAAGAGATAAGAAAAACAGAACTTTATTTTGTTGCTGTTACTAATGAATTAGGAATGGCAGTAGTTCCTGCTAATAAACTTAGTAGAGTATATACGGATATAGTAGGTAGAATAAATCAACAAATAGCAGCCCAAAGTGACGAAGTCTATTTTGTAGTTAGTTCAATACCTATGAAAATTAAGGGATAATTATGAAAAGATTTATATCAATACTTCAGTTTATGACTAGAATTCCAATAAATATAGATGTAGGATTTGATGATGAATTTCATAAAACTATAACATATTTTCCACTGGTAGGGTTTGTATTAGGTATTTTATTATTTATAATTGGTACTGTATCAAACATATTATTTGATCCATTTATAACATCAATATTGGTAACCTTAGGTTCTGTTATATTGACAGGGGGATTACATATTGATGGATTGGGAGATACATTTGATGCTATATATAGTTATAGGGATAAGGAAAAAATGCTAGAAATAATGAAAGATTCAAGACTTGGGACAAATTCATTATTAGCTATAGTATTTTTAATTTTGCTTAAGATAGGTTTTATATATAGCTTAATAAACAATAATTTAATGTGGACTATAATATTTATGCCTGTTATAGGTAGACTTGGAGTAATAAGATTAACTTATAAAACTGTTACACCAAGAGAGAAAGGAATGGGAAACTTATTTATAGGTAAGGCAACTACATCAATGTTTTTAACTGCAATACTATATACGATGGCATTGATTATATTAGTAGCCAAATTTGTATTTAATTCTTCGATGACGTTGCCTATATTAGCATCTATAATAGTTGTTATTTTATTTAATCAATTATTTAAAAATCATATATACAAAAAAATTGATGGAGTTACAGGAGATATATTAGGGTGTAGTATAGAACTTGGAGAAGTTATATATTTACTTTACATATATCTTATAATAGGGTAACCTTAAAAGAGGTGATACTATAATGACTAAATTAGTTTTAGTAAGACATGCATTGACTACAGATAATCAAAGTAAAAGATTATCAGGACATATAGACAGTGTAGTTAGTGAAGTTGGAATTAAGCAAATAGAGAAATTAACCAAATACTTAGATGGTATACATATAGATAAGATATACACAACAACATCTTCAAGAACAAAAGATACTGTAAAAGATGTTGCAAAGAAAAAAGGGATAGAAATAATAGAAAAAGAAACATTGAAAGAAATTAGTTTTGGGGATTTTGAGGGGATTACTTTTGATGACATAAAAAAGAATTATCCAGAAGAATTTAACTCGATGATAGAAAAAGGATATGAGTACAGATATCCAAATGGTGAAAGTCTTATTGATTCATTTACAAGAGTATCAAATGAGGTTAAAGAAATTATAAGTATGGATAAAGGCAAAACAATACTTATATGTTCTCATGGAGGAACTATAAGGAACATAATAAGTTATTTAGTATCAGGAAGCTACAAATACCATTGGAATTTTAAAATAGATAATGCATCAGTAAGTATTTTAGAAGTAGAAGATGGATTTGCAGTCATAGATAGTATGAATAACACAAGTTTTATAAATAATTAAAATCAAATAGTATATTAACTTAGGTTCTACAAGATTAATAGGGAAAAAGGTTAAAAGCCTTTGCAGCCCCCGCTACTGTAATATTGACGAAACTACAATTTGCCACTGTCCTTTGGATGGGAAGGAGTAGGAGTAGGATGAAATTGAGCCAGGATACCTGCCTAATTTAATTAAATGTAAAATCTCCGGGGTGAGGGATTTTTATTCAGATAAAATATAACTATCGCTTATAAAGTATGTACCTATAATAAAACATCAGAGTATATGAATATTAGCAGATAAATTATACTTTGTTAAAACTTAAATTATAATAAATAAATCTATTATGAAATCTACATATTAATCATAAATACATAAAGTGTATTTTAGATTAATACAATAAGATTTAGTATTATATAGTTTAAGTATATAGTAAAGATTAAATAGTTATATTTTGTTACATGCTATATAGTTTGATATGTTACAAAACATATGAAACAGGTATATAATATATTAGCATTAGAATAAAAGCCTTAACTCTTAAGAGTTAGGGCTTTTTTGATTATAAGGAAATCAAATTAAGTAATATAAGGAGAATCTTATGGGAAAAAAGATAATGTTACAAGGTACAGCATCAAATGTTGGAAAAAGTATATTAACAGCTGGTTTATGTAGGATTTTCAAACAAGATGGATATAGTGTAGCACCATTTAAATCTCAAAATATGGCGTTAAATTCTTTTATAACAAAAGAAGGTTTAGAAATGGGAAGAGCACAAGTATTTCAGGCGGAAGCTTGTGGAATAGAGCCAATTGCAGATATGAATCCAGTACTTCTAAAACCATCAGGTAATCATAGATGCCAAGTTATAGTAAGGGGTAAAGTTAGAGATGATATATCATCATCAGAATACCATGATTATAAACCAATACTTGCTAAAGAACTTAAAACTATATTTAATCAGTTTAGTGAGAACTATGATGTTGTTGTTATGGAGGGGGCAGGTAGTACAGCAGAAATAAACTTAAGAGAACATGACATTGCTAACATGGGTATGGCAGAAATCGCAGATGCTCCTGTAATAATAGTGGGGGATATCGATAGAGGTGGAGTTTTCGCATCACTAGCAGGTACGATGCTTTTACTAAGTGAAGAGGAAAGAAAAAGAGTCAAAGGTGTAATAATAAATAAATTTAGAGGAAGAAAAGAACTTTTATATGATGGCATAAAAATGCTTGAAGAAATAATAAAGGTTCCTGTCCTTGGAGTAGTGCCATATAGTGATATAAAAATAGAAGATGAAGACAGTGTAACAACTAGATTTAAAACTAAAATGAAAAAGAGTGATATACATATTGAGATAATTAGAACACCTCATATGTCTAATTTCACAGATTTTAATATATTTGAGACTCAAGAAGATGTGAGTATTAGGTATGTTGATTATGTAGAGACTCTTTCAAATCCAGATATGATAATACTTCCTGGAAGTAAAAGTACTATAGATGACCTTAAGTATATAAGGGAAAGTGGTCTAGAGGAACAAATAAAAGATTTACAGAAAAAAGGAAAGTTAGTATTTGGGATATGTGGTGGATATCAAATGTTAGGCAAGAAATTAAAAGACCCGTACCATGTAGAAGGCGAAATTGAAGAAATAGATGGTATAGGACTTTTAGATATAGAAACTACATTTGAAAAAGAAAAAACAACTACACAAGTGAATGCCACTATATGTAAAAATTTAAATGGATATTTAGCAAATTTATCAGGAATGAAAGTAAAAGGTTATGAAATTCATATGGGAATAAGTGATATAGGTAAAGAAGTATATAACCTAAATGAAATAAACAATAAATTAGGAGAAGACGTAAGCTACCTAGAAGGAAGTGTAAATAAAGAAGGTAATGTAGTAGGAACTTATTTACATGGAATATTTGATGAAATAGATTTTACTAGAGCTCTATTAAATAATATAAGAGAAGAAAAAGGCCTTGAAAGAATAGACACTAAAGTAACTTCTTTCGAAGCCTTTAAGCAAAATGAATATGATAAACTAGCTGATTTACTAAGAGAACATTTAGATATAGAGAAGATATATAAAATAATGGAAGAACATGAAGAAGAAATATAAACAATACAAAAATAAAATGATGGTTAGGTGAAATATATGAAAAAAATCTTAATCGCAGGAACTAATAGTGGAGTAGGAAAAACAACAATATCTTTAGGTATAATGCAAGCACTTACAAAAAGAAGTATGAAAGTTCAACCATATAAAGTTGGACCTGATTATATAGATCCATCATACCATACATTTATAACAAGTAGAGATTCAAGAAATCTAGATTCATATATGTTAGATGATGAAAAAATTAAGTATGTATTTAATTCTGCATCTAAAGATGCAGATATATCAGTGATTGAAGGTGTTATGGGTCTTTATGATGGAATAGGAATAGACTTAGATAATTGTACAAGTTCTCATACATCAAAGATACTAAAAGCACCGGTTATACTAGTTATAAATGGAAAAGCTATGGCAGCATCTAGTGCAGCTATGGTACTTGGATACAAGAAACTTGATAAAGATGTAAATATAAAAGGTGTAATAGTAAACAATGTAAGGACTAAGACTCACTACGAAATAATTAAAAAAGCAATTGAAACCTATTGCAAAATAGAAGTCTTAGGTTATTTTCCACCTAATGATGAATTCTCATTGGAGTCAAGACACTTAGGTTTAGTTCCTAGTGTAGAAATAGATTCATTAAAAAATAAATTTAGCAATTTAGCAGATGAAATAGAAAAATATATAAATATAGATAGAATAATAGAAATTGCCGAAACAGAAGAAGTTAGTAGCAGTTTTAATTTAGAAGATTTTATAAAGGAAAATAAGATTGAAGATAAAACAATAGCTATAGCTTATGATAAAGCATTTAATTTTTACTACAAAGAAAATATAGAATTATTAAAAGCATTAGGATTAAATATAAAATATTTTAGTCCATTAGAAGATAAAAAAGTACCACAATCAGATTACATATATATAGGTGGAGGATTTCCAGAAATATTTGCAAAAGAAATAGAATTAAATAAAAGTATGAGAAATTCTATAAAAGAAGCTCATATAAATAAAGTTCCTATATATGCTGAGTGTGGTGGGCTTATGTATCTAGGAGAAAAACTAATAGATCAAAATAATAATGAATATGATATGGTAGGAATATTTAGTGGAGTTAGCAAGATGACAAAATCTTTAAAGAGATTTGGATATTGTTATGGAGAGTCTAAAATAGACACAATTTTATCTAAAAAAGGTGAGATTATAAAAGGACATGAATTCCACCATTCTATATTTGAAACTAATGAGGAATGTGCCTATATAATGAGAAAAGAAAGAGATAAAAAAGTGGTAGATGAATGGGAAGGTGGATATAGCAAAGATAAAACTTTAGCAACATATTTACATACTCATTTTTACAATAACTTAGATTGTATAAAAAATTTCTTAAATAGTGGATGTAAAGACTATTTAGAAAGAGGAAACAATTAATATGAATATATTATCTATTTATATAGGATACATAATAGACTTAATAGTAGGAGACCCATATTCATTTCCTCACCCAGTTAGATATATTGGTAAATTAATAAAGAAGACCGAAAGTATAATAAGAAAAAAAGCTAAGAGTGATAAAGCTTTAAAAACAGGTGGATTTTTCTTATGGTTTATAGTAGTCGGGATAACATATTTATTTACTTATTTAATAATAAAACTAAGTAGCTTTATACCAGGAGGATTTTTAGTAACAAATTCAATACTGATATATACCACATTAGCTACAAAATGTTTAAAAGATGAAGCTGTCAAAATATATAATGTATTAAAAACAGGAGATATAGAAAAAGCAAGAATACAAGTATCTTATATAGTAGGAAGAGACACTACTCAACTAAATGAAGGTGAAATAATAAGGGCAACTGTAGAAACTGTTGCTGAAAATACTGTAGATGGAATAATTGCACCTATGTTTTATGCATTTATAGGTGGAGCTCCACTTGCTATGGCATATAAAGCAATCAATACTTTGGATTCAACAGTAGGCTATAAAAATGAAAAGTACAAAGATTTAGGATTTGCATCAGCTAAGATTGATGATATAGCTAACTTTATACCAGCTAGGATATCTGTACTACTTATGTCTATAGGAAGCTTATTAGTAGGACATAACTGTAAAGAAGCTTTAAAAATCGGTATAAGAGATAGAAAAAATCACAAAAGTCCAAATTGTGCTTATGCTGAAGGTACTGTTGCAGGAGCTTTGGGAGTACAGTTAGGTGGTACAAATATTTATTTTGGAAAAGCTGTCTATAAGCCTACAATAGGAGATAAACATAGAGAAATAGAGGTAGAAGATATAGTTAGAACAAATAAAATAATGTATGCTTCATCTATAACTTCAATGATTGTATTTACAATAATATTTATATTACTATAGGGGGATTTATGAAAGACTTAGGACATGGAGCAAATGTAGAACAAATAGGAAAAAATTATAATATAGATCCAAAAGAGATAATAGATTTTAGTTCTAATGTAAATCCAAAGATTATAAAAGATTTAGATAAGTATATACTAGAAGGCTTAGAAGAAAGTAGGAGCTATCCAGATATAAATTATACCAACTTAAGAAAAAATATAGGTAATTATCTAAATATTCAAAGTGAATATATAATACCTGGAAATGGTGCTACAGAGGTAATCTATTTATTAATGAAAGCTATAGGCAAAAGACTGGCAATATTAAACCCTACGTTTTCAGAATATAGAAGAAGTGCAAAATTAAATGGATTAGAAGTTATAGATTTAAATTTAAATGAAGAAAATCAATTTTTAATAGATATAGAAGAAATTAAAAATAATTTAGATAAGTTTGATAGCTTATTTATATGCAATCCTAATAATCCAAATGGGAAAGCACAAGAGTTAAATGAGTTACTAAACATATTGAAACAAAATAATAAATTTTTAATAGTTGATGAAACTTTTATGGAATTTGCAGAAAAAGAAGAAATTTATAGTTTAGTAAATAATATAAAAAGTTACGATAATCTATTTATAATCAAAGCAGTAACTAAATTCTTTGGAATGCCTGGATTAAGATTGGGATACGGTATTACGAGCAATAAAGATATAATAAATAAAATTTATCATTATAAAGAACCGTGGACTATAAATGCATTTGCAGATACTTTATCTAAATATATATTCAGGGATAAAGAGTATATAGAAGATAGCAAAAACTATTATATAGAAGAACGAAAATATATGTTAAAAGAATTAAGAAGTATAGAAAATATATCAGTTTATGATACTGATACAAATTTTTTATTAATTAAACTGAACAATAGAAGGGCAAATGAAATAAAAGTCGAATTATTAAGAAGAAGTAAAATTCTTATCAGAGATGCATCGAATTTTATCGGATTAGATGATAGATATATAAGAGTTGCAATTAAATCTCATGATGATAATAAAATTCTTATAGAGAATATGAAAAACTTATTAGGTGATTAGCATGAAATATTATGGATTTTGTCCAGCATCATGTGGAGAGTTTGTTCAAGGTATGGTAGATGGAGAAGAGTATCTTAGCTCATATGCCATAGATATGTATTCAGTAGCAATGATTGAAGAAAAGCTAGGTAAAGTCAATGTAGGTCCTAGTAAATCTAGAAAGGCTATAGAAGCTGTTTTTAAGAAATTTAACTTGCCTATCAAAGATAGTAAAAATATTTCTTTAACTATAAAAAGTGATATACCGGTAGGTAAAGGTATGGCTAGTTCAACAGCAGATATAGGAGCTACTATAGTAGCTACTCTAGATTTGATAGGAAGAAATTTAACTAGTGAAGAAATATCAAAACTTGCATCTACTATAGAACCAACAGATTCTACATACATAGAAAACAACTGCATATTTAATCCACTTAGTGGTGAAATAGTAAAAAATCTAGGAAGTATAAAAGATTGCAGAGTAATAATACTAGAGCCTAACAAGACGTTAGATACTATAAAAATAAGAAGTAACCCTAACTATAGAAATATAAAACTAAAAAATCAAGATATTATAAAAGAATCATTTTACCTTTTAGAAGACGGTATAAAAAATAATGATTTAAGTAATATCGGAAAAGCATGTACTTTAAGTAGCTTAGCCAATGAAAATATAGACCCAAAAGAAGGATTAAAAGAGATAATAAATATTTCGCAAAATTATGGTGCCTATGGTGTAAACATTGCTCATAGTGGAACTGTAATAGGTATTATCGTAGACAATTATATGAATGATAATAAATTGATAGATATTTTAAAAACCAATAAAATACATAAAACATACAATAAAATTTATACTCTAGATATTATAGACGGAGGAATTAGGAGGGAACCACCATGGAATATATCAAAAATCCTATGATGATAGAAGAAAAAAGTTTCATAATGATACAAGAAATTATAGATGAAATAAGACCAGGATATGAGTACAAAAATGAAGTAGAAGAAAAAATAATAAAGCGTTGTATACATACAACAGCAGACTTTGAATATTTAGATATATTAAAAATATCAGATACAGCAGTAGAAAATATAGTAGATGCTTTAAAAAATAATGCAACTATATATACGGATACTAACATGGCTTTAAGTGGAATAAATAAAAGAAGATTAGATGCATTAGGTTGTAAATATAGATGCTTAGTAGCAGAAGAAGAAACTGCAAAACTAGCTAAGGAAAAAGGAATAACTCGTTCGATGGCAGCTGTTGAGATAGCAGCAAAGGATTCAGGAAGAAAAATATTTGTGCTTGGAAATGCGCCAACAGCTTTATATAAAGTAATGGAAATGAGAGATGCAAAAGAACTTGAAGTAGATGCTGTAATAGGTGTTCCAGTTGGATTTGTTGGAGCAGCAGAGTCAAAAGATGAATTAGAAAAAACAGATATACCATACATCATATCAAAAGGAAGAAAAGGTGGAAGTAACTTAGCAGCAGCTATAGTTAATGCTATTTTATACACTATGTAGGTAATATTATGGAAGAGTATGTATATATAGAAGGTAAAAAGTATAGAAGAGGATACACAACAGGTTCTTGTGCTACAGGAGCATCAAAAGCTGCAACATACATGCTATTAACTAAAAAGAGTATAGATACTGTAAATATAGATACTCCAAAAGGCATACCATTGACATTGAATGTGTTTAATATAGACATTAATGACGATTATGTAGAATGTTCTATAGAAAAAGATGGTGGAGATGATATTGATGCTACACATACCATGCATATTCACGCTAGAGCTGAAATTATCAATAGAGAAGATGATGAAGATATAGTAGTATGTGGAGGAGTAGGTATTGGAGTAGTAACTAAAAAAGGATTGAGTGTTGAGGTTGGAAAGCCAGCAATTAATCCAACTCCTATGAAAATGATACATAGTGAGTTAAGAAAAGTAGTTGGTGAAGATATAAGTAAAGTTATAGGTAAAAATAAATCTTTAAAGATTACCATATTTGCACCAAAAGGAGAAGATGTAGCAAAAAAGACATTTAATCCAAGGCTTGGAATAGTTGGAGGTATATCTATCATAGGAACTACAGGCATAGTAGAACCTATGAGTGATGAAGGATGGAAAAAATCTTTGTCTATAGAACTACAAATGAAAAGAGAACAAGGATTAGATAAGATAATTCTAGTACCAGGAAATCATGGAGAACAGTTCATAAGAGAAAATTTGGGATTAGATATGAAATATGTAATAAGAACTAGTAACTTTATAGGATATATGCTAAAAGAAGCCCAGAGAATGGGTTATAAGAAAATACTTATGGCAGGTCATATAGGAAAATTTATAAAAATATCAGCTGGTATATTTAACACACATAGTAAAGTAGCTGATGCGAGAAGTGAAATATTAGTATCTAATCTAGCATTAATGAAAGCTCCATATGAATTTTTAGAAAAGATAAGTGAGTGTCTTACTGCTGAAGAAGCCGTTGAACTTATAAATAATAGTGAGTACAAAAGCTTTTACAATTTGGTAAGTAACAAATGTAAGCATAAAATTAAACAATATCTATGTGATGATGATATGGACGTAGAGGTTATTATGTTTTCTATGGACAAGACATTACTAGGTAAATCAGATAATACAGATAATCTAGTGGAGGTATTTAGATGATAAATGTCATAGGGTTAGGGCCAGGGAATACTGATTATATAACTAGATTAGGTGAGAAATTAATTAAAAACTCTGATGTTGTAATTGGAGGAAGAAGGAATTTAGAATCGATAAAAGATTTTGAAGGAGAAAAGATAGAGTTAGCATCAAATTTAAAAGAGATAGTGGATTATATAAATAATAATAAAGATAAACAAATATCTGTTATAGCATCAGGTGATCCATTGATGTATGGAATAGGAAGATATCTTTCTAAAAATATAGACACTAATAAATTAAATATAGTATCAGGAATTAGTTCGCTTCAATATATATTTTCAAAAATATATGTTGATATGAACGACCTATATATAACTAGTAGCCATGGAAAAGTACCAGACTTTGATTATGTACTTTCTCACAAGAAGGTATGTATGGTTACTGATAAAATAATTGGTCCTAAAGAAATATGTAAAGAAATAATAAAAAGAAATCTAGATAAAACAGTTGTAGTAGGAGAAAATCTATCCTATGAAAATGAAAGAATTACAATAGGAAAACCAGAAGAAATTTTAAAAGTAGAAAACTTTGATATGTGCGTAGTTGTAATACTAGAAGGTGGAGATTGCATATGAAAAACAGTGAGTTTATAACAGGAAAAGTTCCTATAACAAAAGAAGAAGTTAGAGCAGTATCTATAATTAAACTAGACTTAGCAAATGCTAAAAGATTTATAGATGTAGGAGCAGGAACAGGCAGTGTAAGTATAGAAGCCGCACACCATTATCCAAATCTAGAAGTTATTTCTATAGAAAGAAATGATGATGCTATAGATTTAATAAATAAAAATGTAGAAAAGTTTGAGTTAGATAATGTAGAAGTAATTAAAGCATATGCCCCTATAGATATAGAAGGAAAAGTGGATGCTATATTCTTAGGTGGAACAGGTAATAAACTAGAAGAAATACTAATTTGGTCTAAGGATATGTTAGTAGAAGGTGGAAGACTGGTAGCGAATTTTATAATAGTAGATACATTTAATGAAACTTTAAGATTATTAAGAGAGTATGGATTTGAAAATATAGATGTTTCAGTTTTAAATGTAGCTAAGCTAGAGAAATTAGGAAGAGGAGAATATTTTAAACCTCTAAATCCAATCTATATAATATCTTGTAAGAAAGGGAGAGACTAATATGTTAAACAAAATACATTTCGTAGGAGCAGGACCAGGAGATAAGGAATTAATAACTTTAAAAGGATACAAACTTTTAAGTAATGCAGATGTAGTAATATATGCAGGTTCATTAGTTAATCCAGAACTTTTAGAATACTGTAAAGAAGGTTGTGAGATACATAATAGTGCTCATATGGATTTACACCAAATTATAGAAGTAATGGAAAAAGGAGTTAGAGAAGGAAAATCTGTAGTAAGACTACAAACAGGAGACTTCTCTATATATGGATCAATAAGAGAACAAGTTGAAGAATTATTTAAATTAGATATAGATTATGATTGTACACCAGGAGTGAGTTCATTCTTAGGAGCAGCATCAGCTTTAGGAGTTGAATATACAGTTCCAGAAATATCTCAAAGTGTAGTGATAACAAGAATGGAAGGAAGAACCCCAGTACCTGAAAAAGAATCAATAGAGTCTTTTGCCAAACATCAAACTTCTATGGCTATATTCCTATCAGTACAAGATATAGAAAAAGTAGTAGAAAGACTTCATGAAGGTGGATATCCAATGGATACTCCTATAGCTGTTGTTTATAAAGCTACTTGGTCAGATGAAAAGATAGTAAAAGGAACATTACAAGACATAGCTAAAAAAGTAAAAGAAAATGATATAAGAAAGACTGCTTTAATATTAGTAGGACAATTCTTAGGTAAAGAATATAACAATTCGAAGTTATATGATAAGGACTTCAAACATGAGTATAGACAATAAAATAGCCATAGTTTGTATAACTGAAAATGGAAAGAATCTGGCATTTGAAATACAATCCAAACTTAATAATGGAGATGTATATCTAATAAGAAATAAGAAGAATAATTTTAAGATAGATGAAGAAAAAAATAATGTATTCTTAGTAGAGGATAAGCTTAGTAATTTAGTTCCTAGTTTGTTTGAAGAATATCAATATATTGTATTTATAATGGCTACAGGTATAGTAGTGAGAGTTATAGCTCCTTATATAAATAATAAATTTAGTGATCCTGCTATATTAGTAGGCGATGAAAAAGGACAAAACCTTATAAGTTTACTAAGTGGTCATATGGGAGGAGCTAATGAAATGACTACTTATATAAGCGAACTAATAGGAGCTAATCCTGTTATAACTACAGCAACAGATGTAAATAAAAAATCGTCCTTAGATATGATTGCTAAAAAATTAGATGCTCATATAGTGAATTTTAGAGAAAATGTTAAAGATGTAAATGCTATGTTAGTTAATAATCAAGAAGTTGGATTATATATTGATGGGAATTATGAAATAGACACTAGAGGATTTAAGATATTAACTAATTTTGAAGATGTAGATAGTACAGAAAAAATAGTTATTATAAGTAGTAAAAACAACTTTATAGATTACTATATAGAAAATAAAAAAGAGAATGAATTAGATGAACAAATGCTAAGAAAAAAATGTAGTGAAGGTAACATTATAAAGGTAGTGCCAAAGGAAATAGTAATAGGTATTGGGTGTAGAAGAAATACAGAAAGCAGTTTGTTACAGGAGTCTTTAAACAATTTGTTACATCAATACAATATTGATATTAACTCAATCAAAGAGATTGGAAGTATAGATGTAAAAAGTGATGAAAAAGCTATAATAGATTTAGCATCAAGTTTATCTGTACCATTTAAAACTTTTTCAGTTGATGAAATATCTAAGGTAGACCATCTATTTGAAAAATCTGACTTTGTAAAAAAGAATGTAGGGGTGTACTGTGTTTCTGAACCAGTAGCATATCTACTAAGTGAAGGAAATTTAATAATAGAAAAACATAAATATAAAGGAATAACAATTTCTGTAGGGAGAGTGTCAAAATGATATACGTTATAGGTATAGGACCTGGAAGTAAAGAATTAATGACTATGCAATGCATAAATGCAATAAAGGATTCTGAAGTTATAGTAGGATATAAAACTTATATAAATTTAATAACAGACCTTATTGAAGGAAAAGAAGTAGTACAAAATGGAATGAGACAAGAAATAGATAGATGTAGGGAAGCTGTAGAAATAGCTAAGACTGGTAAAAAGGTTGCAGTTATAAGTAGTGGAGATGCAGGTATATATGGAATGGCAGGATTAATATTAGAACTTGTATCTAAAGAAGAACAAAATATAGAAGTTAAGGTTATACCTGGTGTAACTGCAAGTATAGGTGCAGCAGCAATACTTGGAGCTCCTATAATGCACGATTTTTGTCATATAAGTTTAAGTGATTTATTAACTCCATGGGAAGTTATTGAAAAGAGACTAAGATTAGCAGCTGAAGCTGATTTTGCGATATGTCTATATAACCCAAGAAGTAAAGGTAGAAGTGAACATTTAGCTAGGGCATTTGAAATAATGGGAGAATTTAAAGATGGAAAAACTCCTGTTGGAATAGTTAAGGATGTAGGAAGAGAAAAGGAAGAAAAGTTCATATGTACTTTTGATACTATGGATTTTGAAAGAGTTGATATGACTACTATGGTTATAATAGGGAACAAATCAACATTTATACATGAAGATTTAATGATAACTCCAAGAGGTTACAATATATGATATTAGTTTTAGGTGGAACATCAGACAGTATAGAAATATGTGACAGACTTAATAAATATAAAAGCCTAGAATATATACTTTCTGTAACAACTAATTACGGAGAGGATCTTGCAAGAAAGAAAGCAAAAAATGTTATAAATGGAAGGCTATCAAAAGAAGATATGATAGATTTCATACAAAGAAATAACATAACCAAAATTATAGATGCTACACACCCATATGCTATAGAAGTATCTAAAAATGCTATTGAGTGTGTTGAAGAAACAAAGATAGGCTATATAAGATATGAAAGAAAGTCTTTAATAGATGATATTACTTATGAAAATAAATACATAGTAAGTAGTATAAAAGATGCTTGTGAAGTAGCAAGAAAAAAAGGAAATAACATATTTATAGGAACAGGTAGTAAGCATTTACCAGAAATAGTTGAGCTTATACCAGATAGAAATTTAATAGTTAGAGTACTTCCTACAAGTGAAGTGATATTAAGTTGTGAAAAATTAGGGCTAAATGCAGATAATATAATAGCTATGAGAGGCCCTTTTAGCCAAAGTATAAATGAAGAATTTTATAAACATTATGATATAGATATTGTGATAACTAAAGAAAGTGGTATAGCAGGTGGTTTCTTAGAAAAAGTAAATGCTTGTGAATCGCTTAATATACCTGTAGTAATTGTATCTAGAGAAAAAATAAATTATCCGTATGTTGTAAATAGCATAGACGAAGTAGAAGATTATATAAAATAAATTCAAGGTGGGATTAGTATGAAAAAAGCAGTTTTAGTAGTGAGTTTTGGTACTTCTTACAAAGAAACGAGAGAAAAGACAATAGAAGCTTGCGAAAATAAAATAAAAAATGGGTTAGAAGGATACGACTTCTTTAGAGCATTTACTTCTAACATGATAATAAGAAAATTAAAAAATAGAGATGGAATAGAAATTGAAAATCCAATTCAAGCTTTAGATAGATTGTATGAAGAAGGATATGAAGAAGTTATAGTTCAAACACTTCATATAATATGTGGTGAAGAATTTACTAAATTAAAAGAACAAGTAGATAGTTATCAAGATAAATTTAAGAAAATCATATTAGGTAGACCATTGCTTACATATATAGAAGATTACAAGGAAACAGTAGAAGCTATAAAGCATCAAATACCTCAAATGCAAAAAGATGAAGCTGTTGTATTTATGGGACATGGAACATTCCATGAGTCACATGCCTCATATCCAGCATTAGAGTACATGATGAGGGATGCAGGGATAAATGCTTACGTTGGAACTGTTGAAGGATACCCAGAAATAGACAATGTTGTAAAAAGATTAAAAGAAGATAATATAAAAATTGTCAATCTAATGCCTTTTATGTTAGTAGCAGGAGACCATGCTATAAATGATATGGCAGGAGAAGATGAAGACTCTTGGAAAAATATATTAGAAGATTTTGGATTTAAAGTAAAAATTCATTTACAAGGATTAGGGGAAAATCCATACATACAAGATAAATTTATGAATCATGCAAATGATTGTGTAGAAAAAATAAATGAATTAGGACAAATTTGTTAATTAACTAGGAGGAGATTGAAGATGGCAAAATTTTATGGAATAGGTACAGGACCTGGAGATAGCTCATTATTAACAATAAAAGCAGTCGAAACTTTAGAAAAGTTAGATATATTATATACACCAGAAGCTAAAAAAGGCGGGGAAAGTTTAGCTTTATCAATAGTAAGTAAGTATCTACCAAAAGAATTAGAAATAAAATCAAGACACTTCCCAATGAACTTCAATGATGGAGAAAAGATAGTGGCTTGGAATAAAATAGCTGATGAGATAGTTGAGGATGTTAAAGAAGGTAAAAATGTTGGATTTGTAACATTAGGGGATCCAATGATATATAGTACGTATGTATATATAATGGAAAGACTTATAGGAAATATAGATGTTGAAACTATACCAGGGATATCTTCATTCTCTAATATAGCATCAAACCAAAATTTCCCATTAGTAATGGATAGAGAGCCATTAATAATAATACCATGCACGATAGAAGAAGAAAAAATAGATTATGCATTAGAAAATTATAGCTCTATAGTATTAATGAAAGTATATAAAAACTTTAAAGAAATAGTAGCTAAGCTAGAAAAGAATGGTCTTATAGAACATGCTATATTAGTAAGTAATTCATCTCAAGATAGAGAAGTGGTATACTATAACTTAAGAGAAGTTAATCTTGAAGAAAAGATATCTTACTTCTCAACTATATTAGTTAATAAAGAAGTTAAAAAGGAAGCTCAAGTAGGATAACATTGTAACATCTAAAGGAGATTTTAGTTATGAAGATAATTGTTGGAACGAGAGGAAGTAAATTAGCAGTTACTCAAACTAATTGGGTAATAGATAAGCTAAAAGAAAAGAACCCTAGTGTTGAATTCGAAGTTAAAATAATAAAAACTAAAGGTGATATAATACAAAACGTTAGTCTAGATAAAATAGGTGATAAAGGCCTATTCGTTAAAGAAATAGAGCAACAACTAATAGATGGGGAAATAGATATGGCTGTTCATAGTATGAAAGATATGCCATCATCTTTACCTCATGGATTAAAGTTTGCAGGGATACCTAAAAGGGAAGATCCAAGAGATGTACTTATATTAAAAGAAGGTTACTCTAGTATAGAAGACTTACCTCAAGGAGCAACTATAGGAACTGGAAGTAAAAGAAGAAAATATCAATTATTAAAACATAGACCTGATTTAAATATAGTTCCAATAAGAGGGAATGTAGATACTAGGATAAGAAAAATAACTGATGAGAATTTAGACGGTGTTGTTTTAGCTGCATCTGGAATATTAAGGGTTGGATTAGAAGAAAAAATCAGCTGCTATTTACCAACAGACGTAGTAGTGCCAGCACCTGCACAAGGGGCATTAGCAATAGAGATAAGAGAAGATAATTATCAAGTAGAAGTAGTGATAAACTCGTTACGAGACGAATTAACCGAACTTCAAGTTAGTGCAGAAAGAGGCTTTTTAGATGGTGTTGATGGAAGCTGTCATATTCCTATGGGAGCTTATTGTGAAGTAAATGAGGATAGTATAAAGCTTACTGGATTATTTGGTGATGAAGAAGGTAAAAAATTAATCATCAAATCAATAGAAGGAGATAAAAATTCCCCAAGAGAGTTAGGTAAAGAATTAGCTAAATTAGTTTTAAAGGAGTATGAAAAATATGAAGGGTAAAGTTTATCTTGTAGGTGCAGGACCTGGAGATTATAAATTACTAACATTAAAAGGTCTAGAATGTGTACAAAAAGCAGACGTTATAGTATATGATAGATTAGCAAATGAGAACTATTTAAAAGAAGCTAAGCCTAACTGCGAATTTATATATGTAGGAAAAGCATCAAGCAATCATACTCTTCCACAAGAGGATATAAATAGAGTTATAGCAGATAAAGCAAAAGAAGGGAAAATAGTAACTAGACTCAAGGGTGGAGACCCATATGTATTTGGTAGAGGTGGAGAAGAAGGAGAACTTCTAAGAGAAGAAGGAATAGAGTTTGAAGTTGTTCCAGGAATAACTTCTGCTATAGGTGGATTATGCTATGCAGGTATACCTATAACTCATAGAGATTATGCATCTTCTTTCCATGTAATAACAGGTCATTTAAGAGAAGATGATAAAGAAAATCCAGAAATAAACTGGAATGCTTTAGCAAATACCAATGGAACACTAGTATTTTTAATGGGAGTTGCGAACTTACAAAAAATAAGTTCTAACTTAATAAAAGAAGGAAAGTCTAAAGATACTCCTGTTGCTCTTATAAGTTGGGCAACTAGATATAATCAAAGAGTAGTAATATCTACCTTAGAAAATGTATATGAAACAGCAATAAAGGAAGGTGTGAAACCACCGACGCTTATAGTTGTTGGAGAGGTAGTAGGACTTAGAGATAAGTTAAACTTCTTTGAAAATAAGCCACTATTCAGTAAACGTGTAATAGTGACTAGGTCAAGAACACAAAGTAGTTCACTAGTAGAAAAAATAAGTGACTTAGGTGGTAATCCTATAGAGATACCAACTATAAAAATAGATAAAATAGAAAATAATATAGAACTAGAAAATGAAATAAATAACATTAAAGATTATACATACTTAGTTTTAACAAGTAAAAATGGAGTAGACATATTCTTTGATAAATTAGATGAAATGGGGCTTGATAGTAGAGCTCTAGCAAATTTAAAAGTATGTGCTATAGGAAGTGCTACAGCTAAAGAGATAAAAAATAGAGGAATAAAAGCAGATATAGTTCCAGAAAAGTTTGTAGCAGAGTACTTATTTGAAGAATTAAAACCAATGTTAAAATCAACAGATAAAGTATTAATGCCTAGAGCGAAAAATGCTAGAGATTATCTAGTTGATAAAATAGGTGAAATTTGTGAAGTCAAAGAAATACATACATATGAAACAGTAGTAGATTCTACAAGAAAAGATGAAGTTTTAGAACTATTAGATCAAGATAATGCTGATTATATAACTTTTGCTAGCTCATCTACAGTAAAGAATTTTGTAGAAATAATAGGTGAAGAGAATATAGATAAATTAAATAATATAAAAGTTATATCTATAGGACCTATAACAACACAGACGATTAAAGAATTAGGTTTAAACCTGTATAAAGAAGCAGAAGTTTCAACTATAGATGGAATGATTAGCACTATTATAGAAGATAAATAAGTATTATAATTGATGTGTAGTTATTTATATATTTATGGAGGCGACAAAATGTTAAGAAGACCTAGAAGACTAAGAGTAAATAAAGCTACAAGAAATTTAGTTAGAGAGACTAAGTTAAATGTTGAAGATTTTATATATCCTCTATTTGTAGTAGAAGGTGAAAATATAAAAAGAGAAATATCATCTTTACCAGATGTATATCATTTTTCACTAGATATGCTAGAAGAGGAGATAAAGGAATTAAAAGAATTAGGAATAGAACATGTAATATTATTTGGTATACCTCATGACCATGAAAAAGATCCTCATGGAAAAGAAGCATATAATGACAATGGTATAATTCAAAGGGCTATTAGAAAAATAAAAGAAATAGACAGTAATATGAATGTAGTTACTGATGTATGTATGTGTGAATACACTAGCCATGGTCACTGCGGAATATTAACAGAAACTGGATACGTAGATAATGATATAACATTAGAATACTTATCTAAAATAGCAGTAAGTCATGCAAAAGCAGGTGCTGATATAATCTCGCCATCTGATATGATGGATGGTAGAATAAAAGCCTTAAGAGAGGCTTTAGATAAAGAAGGATTTGTACATATACCAATAATGTCTTATAGTGTTAAGTATGCATCTACATTCTATGGACCATTTAGAGAAGCTGCTAACTCTGCACCATCATTTGGTGATAGAAAAACATACCAAATGGATCCAGCAAATAGTAATGAAGCATTAATAGAAGCTGAACTTGATGTGCTAGAAGGTGCAGATATATTAATGGTTAAGCCTGCATTATCTTATTTAGATGTAATAAGAAGAGTCAAAGATAATTACAACCTACCACTTGCGGCATATAATGTTAGTGGAGAGTATGCAATGCTTAAATCAGCTGTTAAAAATGGAATATTAAGTGAAGGAGCTATTTATGAATCTGTTATGTCTATAAAAAGAGCCGGTGCAGATATAATAATAACTTACTTTGCAAAAGATTTAGCTAAGATGATTAAAGAAAATAGATAAATATATACACAAAAAGGAGTAACTTTTGTTGCTCCTTTTTAATATACATAGTCAATAAATTATCTAGATTATTATACATAATAAAATAAGAGTAAAATAAGGAGAAACCAGTATGCTTTATCCAATAAATATAGATATAAGTGATATAAAGATAACTGTTATAGGAGGTGGAGAAGTTGCATATAGAAAGTGCAAAAACTTTTTAGCCTTTGGCAAAACAGTGAAAGTTATATCTAAAGATTACATAAATAAATTTGGAGAATTAAAAGATAAACTAGAAATTGTTAATGATGAATATAAAGAAGAATACTTAAAAGATAGTTTTATAGTAGTTGCAGCTACAAATAATAAAGAAGTTAATAGAAAAATAGGTATATATTGTAGAGAAAATGGTAAACTAGTTAATGTAGTAGATGATATAGAATTATCTAATTTTACTGTTCCTTCATATGTAAAAAGAGGAGATTTGCTTATAAGTATATCGACAGGAGGTAAAAGTCCCTCACTATCTTCTAAAATAAAAAAAGAATTAGAAGAAAAATATGATGATAGTTATGAAGAATATATAGATATATTAGGCGAATTAAGAAAAGAAATAATAAAAAAATATGAAGACGTTTCATTAAGAAGAAAAAAACTTAAAGCATTGATAAATCTAGATTTAGCAGAACTTAGAGAACTAAAAATAGAATATCAAAAATAAAAATAATAAAAAACTTTTAAAAAAGTGTTGACGATACAAAATTATGGTGATATAGTATTACTTGTCCTTAAGAAAAGGGCAAAACGAAAATGAACTTTGAAAATTAAACAGTAGGTTAATTTATATAACTAATGATTCTTAAAAGAATCGAAAACAAACCAAGCCAGATATTCAGATAATGATAGTCTGAGCAGGTAACAACTTTTATTTGAGAGTTTGATCCTGGCTCAGGATGAACGCTGGCGGCGTGCCTAACACATGCAAGTCGAGCGATTTACTTCGGTAAAGAGCGGCGGACGGGTGAGTAACGCGTGGGTAACCTGCCCTGTACACACGGATAACATACCGAAAGGTATGCTAATACGAGATAACATGAGAAAGTCGCATGGCTTTCTTATCAAAG
>NZ_JADOZQ010000021.1:0-22995 GCF_015669105.1 Romboutsia sp. D33t1_170424_H2
TAGAGTTACAATTTGAGCATGTAATTTCTCCATATCTATTTAGTAATGATTTTAAATTTCGCCTAAAATCAATTTCATCTTTACAAACTTTGCAATTTTTCATTATCTAAAACCTCTTATTAATAATCCTATAACTTTACTACTTCTACTCGACCTTAATTATATCTTTCTTCTTTAATCCTATTTACATCTCTCTATTTTCATAAAAAAGATGTTATCTTACTTGCATATGATTTGAACATATCATCCTCCTAAATATTATGCATCGACAATAACATCTTTTTTATATGATTCAATATATTATACAAAACTGATCATTATATAAATGTAACTGATCAATTCTTAAATATTAATAATAGAGTGAAGTGTAACTACTTCACCCTATTATTAATATAAAGTTTTATCATATATTTTTAACGTAATTAATATTTAAATTAAAAATCACATAAATATTAATCCAATAATAATAGATAAAATAAATAATGTAACTCCTATTGCTCGATATAAAACTTTTTTCTTATCAGAAGTACTATTATTACCTACACTTTCAAATGCATTTCCAAGATTGCTTAATAAATTTATTATAAAATCTAACATTATAATTTAGCATGTATATTATTTATTTGACCAAGGTCAACTAAATATGATGCTCCTCTAGATGCTGCAGTAGCTACATTTCCTGCAATACCATAACTGTTAAGTGCTGCTAATATTATTCCTGCTGGGGTTGCAAATGCTCCTGCTGCTATATATCCTGCAAGTAAATTCCATAATGTTTTCACACCTGCACTGTTTAATGCTTTTGATGCCTTATCCCAATTATTTTTAGCACTTTCTATTTCTTGTCTTAATGCACTTGTATTTCCTGAGTTCCATGAAGATGCAGATTTATAATATGTCTTTGTATTTCCTTTTGTATTTCTAGCAATAAGTATGTTTGATTTTCCACTTTGAACATATACTTTAAGGTATGATTGATCTGGTCCACTACTTCTATAATGCTTACTTAATGAATAAAAAGGCTCTGCTTCATTTTTAGAGTTATGTATACTATTTTTGATGTATTCTATACCATCAAAATAGTTTGTAACTATAGGTTCCTCTCCTTCTACTGTAGCTCTCATATCTCCCGTATAACCGTTAATTTCTAATTTTATATTATTTTCAGAATATACTTCTTTAAATTCATTTTCATTTCCAAACATTTCATGAAATTCAATTTTCATTAACTTAATTTGATCTTCTGAATATAATTCTTCCATACTAGTGTTCTCATTAAACTCATCAGCTTGTTTCTTTAGCTCTATAATTTTATCATTACTCAATCCATAAGTTGCATTTTCCATAGCTGATGCTGTATTTAATATTGGTGTAGAAATAGTTACTCCTATTAATGCTAATGCCATACTTTTTGTTACTCTTTTCTTAAAAGTCATAGTGACATCTCCCCTTCAATGTAAATTTAAGCTTTGTTTTTTTATTTAACATCTTAAACTTACAATTATTTAATTTGAGGTTCAATACACTATGTAAAACTGGTCATTATATCAACATAACTGGTCAGTTTTTAAGAGAAAAAATAATCTTAAGTAGAAACTTGTCATCATCAAACTCAATATTTAGATTTCCATCATATTTATTTACAGCATCTTTTATATTCTTTAATCCTATACCATGCATAGATTTATCTTTTTTATTTGTAATAAAATTATTGTTTTTTATATTGATGTCATTAACCTTACTGTTTTCTATTTTTATAAAGCAAAAACTATTTATATACGTAACATTTATAGATATATACTTACTTATACTTTCATCTAAAATTTTATCACAAGCCTCAATTGCATTATCTAATGCGTTAGAGAATATAACACATAAGTCCATCATATCTATAAAGTCTAAGTTGCTAAAATCTGCGACTATATCAAATTTAACACCTTTTTCCTTGCATATTTGATACTTCTCATTAATAATAATATCAAGTATTTTATTTCCAAATTTAAAGTTTATATCAGGTATCTTTAAATCTAAACTATTTATATATTCTTTTACATCTTTTTCATTACTTAAATTAGAAATACAAATCATATGATTTTTCATGTCATGATAAATTCTTTTTATACTTTCTTGATTTTCTTCTATCTTCTTGTAATATCTATATTCTAAGTCAATTTTTTCTTTCATAAATTCGTTCTCTATCTTAAGTTTATTACTCATTGTTATTTTATAAATTATTATTAATAACGAAATACTAGAAAGCAAAATAAAAAAGGATATGAAAATAAGATTAAAATTATCTAACTTAGAAATACCCATTTTAAATATAATTAAAAGGCTCAAAATATTTGTACATATTGGAATACCTACATATATAAAATCATTTTTGCTAATTTGTCCTGATAATTTAAAATACTTAAGAACTAATATACCTATAAGTAAAAATGATTTAGCTAAAATTATAGCTTCTAGTCTATATAAATTGTAATCTAATAACATATTCACACTAATATCATTTATATAAACAACACCACTTATACTAAGTGCGTCTATACCTATTAACATCAGCCAATAAACTAGGGGAATTATAAATGCTTTAGATAAGTTAACTTCATAGTTTAATTTGAAGTAAAATATACTTAATACAATTGATATAAGTAATCTTAAATCTGGCAAAATACCAAATATATTCATAGAAAATGCTATCCCTAAAATCAAAGAAAAACTTAATAAACTTTGCTTTTTATTTACCTTGATAGTACTTAAATCATTTACCAAGATATATAAAGATATCCACTCTAGTATTAAAATAAATATATCTAATAACTTCCAAAAAATAATACTATTTAACATAGTCTATCTCCTAAAGTCTCTGTAAGCTTAATCTTTAACTGTTTTATTCTATGTTTACTTATTGGGATAATCGTATTATCTATATAAATATTTAATACATCTATTTTTTGTATTCTTTCTAAATTAACTATAAAACTATTATGACATCTGAAAAAATCTTTATTTAATAACTTCTCTATTTTTCGCATACTCATTTTTATTGTTTCACAATTATTTACGGTATGTATATTTAACTCTCTCCTATTTGTTTCAATATATAAAATTTCATCTAATTTGATCTTTATTAATTTTGACTTATCATTAATTGTAAGATACTGATTTTTCTTTTTTAGTATATTTTTTATACATTGAGTTAAATGCTTTTCAAAGACATTATAATCTATTGGTTTTAATATATACCTATAAGCATTTACCTCATAACCTTCACAAACATAATCTAATAAAGATGTTGTAAATATTATTTCTACATTATTATCAAATTCTCTTATTTTCCTAGCCGTATCCATACCATTTAAGCCATTCATCTGAATATCTAAGAACAATAAGTCTACATTGATTGGATAGTTATTTAATAAGTTTTCTCCTGATGAAAACTCTAATACATCATAATCAATATTTAATGTATTAAAAAATCTAAATAAATAATCAACTAACAAACCTCGATGAAGAGTAATATCTTCACAAATGCCAATAATAAAAGTTTTATTACCCATAAAGTCACCCCTCTTATAAATAGAAGACCCTCTCAAAGAAACACCACATATTTATAAAGAGCCATTTTTTTACGCACTATTTTTTTAGTGTAGTTCTTACTTTCCCTTCACTTATGCCTAACTGCTTAGCTATCGCTCTATTACTTAGTCCAGAGTCTTTAAATTCTAATATCTCCTTCTTTAAATTTAATAACTCTTGTTGCTTTTTAGTTAATCCATTCTCATTTCTTCTCTCTGCTCTTCTTCTGGAATTATTTCTATCATATTTTTCATCAAGTCCTATAATAGTTTTCATATGTTTTTGCTCTTTACTTGTAATTCCTAATCTATCAATTAATGTTTCATTCTTATACCAATAGCCTTCTTTATCCCTCATGCCTTTAGAAATCCTCTTACGTTCACCGCTTCTTACACCTTGCTCATATGCTATAAACTTTTCTATAGCCTTTGGAATACACCTTAAAACAGCTTGTACCTCGGTTTCTTTAAGTGGTTCTGTAAATGCATTATTAAACTCTATAACTACATTTTCAAGGTCATAAGCATCTCTTATATAAATGCCCTTCCAGTATGCATAACAATGTAGGGCCATGTTTCTACAACCTGTCATATCATATTTTCTAAGTCTGCATAAAGTTTCTAAATCATTAGCTCTTTCCATATGTAAACTATATGAGTTGAAGAATCTATTACAAATAACTTTGTTATCAATTTTCTTAACCTGTTGCATCTGTAGCTGATGTGTTTTAGGCTTATAATTTAAATACTCTTCTCTTAATTCATACATAGAGTATTCTATATCGTTATCTATATATAAAACCTTACAATCTGTATCGCATCTTGAATTTATAGTCCCAGGTAATCTAAGTACTCTAGCTCCATCTGTGGCCCTTCTATCAGCCCCTAAATGCTTTAAATTATAATATATGTAATCTTGTAGCTCTTGCCATGTATTTAAAGCTCCATAAGGAGCATTTTTTATTCTAAAGTAAAGATGTACTCCTCTTCCACTATCTGTTACCATAGTTGGTTTTGGTATTTTACCTTCATAATGTAGTAGCCATATCATATAAACTGTTTCAGCCTTTTCTAAACCCATACTCTCACAGTCTATATCTTGAAATAGCGCTCTAAATTGTCTTATATTTTCTACTCTTCTTTTTGGTAGATACATTGTATTTGGCGCTAAAAATACATCTTCTTTCTTATGTAATTCTTCTACAATCTCTCTTAATCCGTTATTTTTAGTGTTGTATATTTTAATGGTCTTCTCACCATTATTTTCTTTATCATCTATTTTTAATATTTGAATATAACCATCAGTACTTTCATCATATAGATGGTCACAAAACTTTGTCATTTGCATAAAAAAATTCCCCTCTATTTTTAGTATGTTGACACTAAAGATACGGAGATCTCTCTTTTAATTATAAAAATTATTCCTAAAATATATTTAGTTTAATAAAGTCTATAATTATTTTTCATATTGTTCAAATAAATATCAAATTTATTGATATATTAGAATTTTTATGATAATATGAATACATAATAACAATATAAAAAATCTCTGATGAGAGTTCTCTCTTATCAAGAGTGTTTATAAAAAAGCTAGGAGTAAGTCGCCAAACTTAATCGCTCCTGGCTTTTTCTCATTTTATTTACGATTTGTCTATTTAAATTTTAGCATAAATATACATTTTAGTATATATAAAAACATTTATACCTTTTTTATAACTTAATAGCTTTATATCTATTATTATTTACTAAAAATCTGGTATTAAATTTGTCTACTTTTTAGATTTCTTTGACTTTTTCTTATACTTCTCTTCATATGCAGAAAGTGCTTCTTCATTTAATTCAACTGAATCAAACATCTTACTAATTATGTCCTCTAGTACCTCAGATACTGTCATATTATTTTCATATGAAAAAGACTTTACCTTATCTGCTACATCTTTTTTTAACTTTATACCTAACATAACTTTCTCTTCTTTTTGCTTTGGTTTATTTATTAAATCTAATACATTTATATTATTATTTTTACTATTTATAAAGTCTTGTCCAGTTGATTTTTCTTCTATTTTTTGCTTTATATTAAGTAATCCATTTTTTTTGTTTAACATTGGATTTTCAATACTCATAGTCTTTCATCTCCTTTATTAAATAAATATTAAATCTTTATTTAATTATTTTTTAATTATTATTAAATAACTATTAAATCATCTTGTATATATTCATTTATAAGCTCTGTTATTTCATTATCTATGTCAGTTTTTATTTTTCTTTCTTTAACTTTTACATACTCGCTTATTGGTTCATTGTATAAAATACAATTTTCATAATGCACAGATTTTCTCATTGTTTGCTTAAATGTATTACCTAATATTCCTTTTTCATTAGCACATTCTAGCCACATTTTTATCTTCTTATTTTCTTGTTTTTCAAATTTAGTTATTACTGGTTTTCTTATATCATCTTTATCGATTCTAAGAGCCTTTTTAATATCTGTATAAGTTTTTACTAATAAGTTATATCCTGTTAATGTACTATAGCATCCATAGTTTATTATAGGAATTATATCAGTACAACATATAAATACATTTGTATTTAATACAGATATAGCAGGATTTAAATCAAATACTATTAAATCATATTCTGATAATATATCTATATTTTTATCGTCTGTTAGATAGTTTAATAGTGTATATTCTTTGCCTGGTTTTGTATTAAGTACTAGCTCTAGTGTAACCATATCTATATTACTTGCGATTATATCTAGATTTTTAAATTTATCTATAGGTGATTTTATTATTAATTTCTCTAACTCTACATTATCTTCTAATCCATCTTTTAATGTGTATATATTAGATTCTATAACTTCTTCTCCCAGTAAAAATACTGATGCGTTAGATTGTGGATCTGCATCTATAAATAGTACTTTTTTATCAGGATAATTCTTACAAAATTGATATATAAAATTTAAGTTTAAACATGTTTTTGAACTTCCACCTTTAAAGCTCATATGTGTTAATATTGTCTGATTTTTAGCCATTTAACCCTCTCCTTATGAGATATTAAAAAAAGATTAAATATATATTTAATCTTTTTTTAATATCTATTTAATAAATATTATAACATACATTTAATAACTATTAAATAGATGTTTTCAACTTAAAATACTAATTGTATAAATGCTTAATCAAATTTAATCTCTATTAAATATCTTAAATTATAATTCCCAATAAAAGTAAATATTGTACTGTTTATTAATAAGTTAGGATTCAAAATTAATGATTTAACAAATCTAAAAATTATTTCTTTAATATTATTAATTAATGAATTAAACTTTAATAGGGAGATAAAAATGAGTTTTGAATTTGCTAATTCCTAAAAATACTGTTAATGATTTATCTGAGCAAACTTTATTTATAAATAAAATTAAGGGTCTTAATAACTAAATTAAAACCCTTAATTCAAATCCTTATAAACTCTTTTTATAAGAATCTATCTATTAACTTTATTCCACATATACCTAGATACTATTGGTTCTATATCTAGTACAACATCATTTTTTTCTTTTTTTCCATGATACTCGAATATCCCAATATAATTTTTATTTTTTAATATATAATCGACCTTCTGCTTTGAAAATCCATATTTAGATCCTATCTTGGCTAGTGAAAGTCCTTTAGATCTTAATTTAAATATATCTTTAACTATCTTAGCCTCTTCTTCATCAACTTCAAATTTACCATCTTTATTTACTTTATATCCAAGTGCAGGCTTTCCACCAACCCATCTATTCTCATTAAGCCTTGCTATTCTACCATTTCTAGTTCTTTCGTTTATTACAGCTCTTTCAAACTCTGCAAAGCTCCCTAACATCTGTAAAAACAGCATGCCTTGTGGTGTTGATGTATCAAACATCTCTGTAACACTCACTAAAGCCACCTCATGCTCTTGAAGTTCATATATCATAGCTAATAAATTATATAAACTCCTATGTATTCTATCATTTTTATAAACTATTATCATATCTATATCATTTTCTTTGACGTAATTCATCATCTCATAATATTTTGGTCTATCTGTTGATTTACCTGATACTGCTTTATCTATAAACATTTCATCTATCACGATATCGTGAAGTTTAGCATACATTCTAATTTTATCTTCTTGGTCCTTAAGTGAAGTGTTATCTACTTGCATTAAAGTTGATATTCTACAATATCCTACTGCTCTTTTTTTCATGTCGTCCTCCAAATGTAATTTATTAATACCTTTTCAGTTAATTTTTATGTTTAATGATAAACTAATAATGCAATTTGAGCATAAAAAAGTCAAGTTTGTCGGCTCAAACTTGACTTTTTTATTTTATAAAACTTAGTAAATCTTAGTTATATCAATATTTTTATGTTTAGTTGAAATCACTTTTTTTAATTTTGTTATTTATCGGTTTTAATATTTTATTAAAAGCTTTTTCTATTTTAGATATAAAGAACCTCCAATCTTATTATGATTGAAGGTTTTTCAAAGTTTTAGATTTTATTCATTGTAATAATTAGATTATTGCAACATTAAAAGGAAATGCCCTCCATCTATAACTTATTTAGATTCCTCCTTTAAAGATTTTACTTCATCTACAGTCAACCCAGTCTTTTGAGCTATTATTTCATCAAATACTTTATCTCCATCTTCATTAACTTACTTTCTAAAACAACCAATTCAGTTGGACCACTGTCCTTTACTTTTTTATCTATTACAAAGAACTTAAGATCTTCTTATGCAAATATCTCCATAGCCCTTTTCATTAGTTCACTGCCTTTAGTTTAATTATATCATTAAGTTGTTGCATCTATTTATACTTTTCTATAAACTCAATAAATGCTTTACTTATAATATCATACATATTTAAATGACGATATTTATCTTTGCATAAACTTGAAAAATTATCCCATACATCTTTGTCTACACGAATAGTAGTTTTTATTGCTTCTGATTTATCAAAATCTATTTGAAGTCCACTTTTAACTTCTATAACATCTATAGGACAATTGTCCTCCATATGGAGGACAACTTTACTTAAGTGTTGATATTTTATCTATGATTTTATATAAGTATCAGTAAAACCTCTACTCGTAGTTGATTTATAGAACTTTTTTATTTAGTAAGTTATAGTATAAACCTTATTCAAAGTGTCATATTGTCCTAGACATCCTAAATGTGTTTTTAGAGAATAATTAAATCTGCTATCATAACTTTTAAAGGGAGGTTTTTTATGTTTTATAATTCTTTAACTATGTCAGGAATTTTCTTTATAATATCTTTTATATTTTTGATATTTAGAGATAAAGCATGTTTTTTAATTGCTGGGTATAACTGTATACCTAAAGATCAAAGAAAAAATTATGATGAAAAGAAACTTAGTAAAGATTTCGGAACTACTTTTTTTAAATATGGTCTAATCTGGCTATTCGGGGCAGTTGGTTGTATATTAATTTCTAATTGGAGTTATTTGATAGCATTTATAATTTGGATAATCTACTTTTCAAAAAATACTAGCTTTAGTAATAAAATATTTGATAAATATAAAATAAACTAGCCTTAAAATTTCATTTTAAAGTTATGTATTTAAGATAAAGTTAATGCCCTTAAAATCTAAATAAATGGATTTTAAGGGCATTTCTACTAGTCATCTTTAAATGTGTTTTTAAAGATTAGTTTAAACTTCTCTTTTGAAAACAGCTAAACCTTCCAGCCAATGTATTTGGACTAATTCCCAACCTTCTCTACCTAAGGGATTGAATAGTTCTTCTAGTGCTTCTGTTCTATTTTTACTTGCTGATTTTTTAGTAATACCATCTTGACCATATAACTGTATAAATTTATATTCGAATTGTTTCATTTTCTATCTCCTTTTTAATCAATATTATAGCAAAATCAAGACGGCTAAATACTAATTATTACTATTAGTCCTAAAATTTCATTTTGAATATTTTTACACATCTAAATATTACTATAGTCTTTAATACAATGTACAAAAAACTAAATGGGAGAAATTATACAGATAGATATTAAAATAATAATATTATTATTAAAAGTATATTCATAAATATACTTTTAAATTGCATTTTTTGACAAAAAAATAATACAAAGTATTACATTAAAACTAAAATTATTGATTATATTTATTTTCATTGATATTTATTTTATATACTAATTTTTTTCAGTTAAAACATTGGTGTATAGTTTTAATTTGTAAAAAATACAGATTTATATTTTTTAAAGTGGGGGAGATTTAAAAATGAAAAAAAATTATTTGTATTTTTATTAATATCATCAATATTTTTTCAGTTCAGCAACATAAGTTATGCGATTGAAAAAGATGGTATAATTGAGAAAAACGGTGAAAATAAACAGGATTTTGATATTGAAAATGAAAAAGATTCTATAAAAAAAGTATTAGAAACGTTTATTAAGGATGATTACAATTATAATGGTGGAAAGAATGATTTCTCAACAATTGGAAATGAACAGTTAAAGAAATATTTATTAGCAAGAAATACTGTAAAAGCTACAAATCATAAAACAAATTATAAAAAAGTTCTTTCACAAAATTTTGAATTTAATTATAAAGATTTTGCTAAATTGGGTAATTACGTAAAAGTTAATGTTTACATGCTTGAAACTTATTTATTTAAAGATGAAGATACTGGACAGCTCAATGAGGCTGGAGCAGGTAATGATTATATAGTATATCTTTCTAAGATAAATGGAGAGTGGAAAGTTATGTCAGCAACAATTGATGTTGATATTGATGCAGTAGATGATGAATTTGATGTTAATAAAGAATTAGGTTATGAGGGTAATAAAACACAAAAAAATATTGAATTAAATTTAAATAAAATGCTTAATAAACTAAATGATTTAGAGGACGCTTATTCTAAACCCATAAATGGAGAATCTTTAAGTACTGACCCTGATATAAAATATGATGTAGAAAGAGGTAATGCTCTATCTGCAACTCAAAGGAAAGCAATCTATAATTATGCCTATGATTATAGAATGCATCGTCGTAATCCAAATTATTTATCTTTTGAAACAACTGATTGCGCAAACTATGCTTCTCAAGCACTTAGGAAAGCTGGGGCAAGAGCCGATAAAAATCATTCAATTGTAATAGATGGAAAAAAAAGAACATGGTCATTAACACCAGATTCTTTCCACATTCAGCCAACTTATGGAGATGCATGGGCTCAAGCTCATTACCTAAGAGCATTTATCGTTAGAAATGAAAATGGTTATAGAGGACCTGGTGGGCATGCCATTGGATATGGTTCAAAATTAGAGTTAGGTGACTTAACATTTATTTATCATAATGAGTGGAAAAAATGGTTCCATACTTATATAGTTATTGAACCTGGCCCTAACTTTAAAATAGCATGTCATACAAAAGATAGATGGGGGGATCGTATTAATGATGCAGCTCCTGAAAGTAAATACCCTAGATCGTATGTACATTTAACATCTTTAAATTAAAAATTTATATTTTTTATTAAGTGCATAAATAAATCTATAAGGGGGATAGCATAATGAAAAATAAAAATAAATTATTTGTTTTTTCATTAGTATTATCGATTATTATTTTCTCTAGCATTTTTATATATCTAAAAATAACAGCTGAAAAAGATTCTATAAAAGAAGTAGTGGAAACGTTTATTAAAGATGATTATAATTATAATGGCGGAAAGAATGATTTTTCAACAGTTGGAAATGAACAATTAAAGAAATATTTAATAGCAAGAAATGATGTAAAGGCTACAAATCATAAAATAAATTATAAAAAAGTTCTTTCACAAAATTTTGAATTTGAATATAAAGACTTTGCTAAATCGGGTAATTACATAAAAGTTAACGTTTACATGATTGAAACTTATTCATTTAAAGATGAGGATACTGGAAAAATAAATGAGGCCGGAGCAGGAAATAATTATACAGTATATCTTTCTAAGATAAATGGAGAATGGAAAGTTATGTCAGCAACAATTGCCCTTGGTGCTGATGCTGATGCAGTAGATGATGAATTTGATGTTAATAAAGAGTTAGGTTATGAAGGTAATAAAACACAAAAAAATGTTGAATTAAATTTAAATAAAATGCTTAATAGGCTTAATTATTTAAAAGAAATGTATTCTAAACCTCTAAAGTAGAATATTTAAGTGTAATTAAAATAATATATTTTACTTTTTTAATTATTTTTTTAACTCTAAAGATATATGTATAAAATAATTTTTAATACATAAAAAAGATAACTAATCCCGAAATTTCACTTTAAAGACTAGTTATGTATTTAAGATAAAGTTAATGCCCTTAGAATCCAAATAAATGGATTTTAAGGGCATTTCTACTACATGTCTTTAAATGAGTTTTTAAGGATTAGTATTTCTTTGAAGTCAGGTAAATCACATATTCCATATAAAATAAATTTTTCTTGTGCATCTATTAATCATAGTTCATTAGACCCACACCATAATATGATATAATTATTATATATTATTAATTTATGGGGTAAAATTATGGATATATTGTTAAATGGAGTATATATATATGGCATAATTATAATCATAATGATATATATATCTTACATTATGTCTAATAAATAAAAAGCCAATAGAATTAATTCTATTGGCTTTTTATTTATTAGACATACGAAATGAAAATCGATATAAAAAATAACTAGTCTTAAAATTTAGATTTTCAGAATAGTTCTATATACAAAAGAGTATATCTAATGAAATAACTCTATTTCATTAGATATACTCTTTTGTATTTTTCAATAACCCATACCAACTTTATATTTTAAAGTAAGTCATTTTTTAAATTTATTAACTTTTTCCTTTAAAGACTTTACTTTTTAATACTAAATATAGAAATACATGCCATAACCTTATAATTTCGAAAATCAATTCATTCTAACTATATAAGCATCATTAAATCCTTTACTCTTAGCTAATTTAACCTGATTTACAGCATTATTCTTATCTCTATACGCTCCAATACAAACTTTATACAAGGTGTCTCTACTTGTATTTACTAAACCAAATAAATCTATAAAATTATCAGTAATAGTAGCAGCTATTTCATTAACACTATCTTTTAAATCTCTTTCAGCATCTATATTAGATATAAAATCAACTTCAATTAAACATGCAGGCATAGTAGTCTTACTAAGTACAGTAAAATTTTTATTATATTTAACTCCCCTATTTCTAATATCTAAAACCTTTGAAATATCATCACAAACACATTTTGAAAAATTATTTAACTTAATATTATCTCCATCATATTGCCAAACCTCAACACCTCTAACACTTCTATCATTGGATGAATTAATATGAATAGATACAAAATAATCTGCTCCAAACCTATTTGCAACCATAGCTCTTTCAGTTAAAGAAAGATACTTGTCACTAAATCTTGTAAACTTATAATCTAAGTCATAGCCCTTTAAAATCTTATCAATCTCACATCCAATGTTTAAAACTATATCAGCCTCACAAGTTTTATTTGGTCCAATGGCTCCTGGGTCCTTGCCCCCATGTCCTAAATCAATAACTAACTTTCCCATAAAAATCTCCTTTTCATTTTTTATATTTAATTTATCTAAATTATAAAATTAAAAGTAAGTTTTATGTTGAAATGTAAACCAGTTATTGAAACTTAAAAAAATAAAGTACAAAAAAATAATAAAATCTAAGAATAAGTATCAATTTTTTAAATTCAAAGATTATTAAATTAAATAATAAAATGTAAAAAGTTATCTTCAGTGAAAAAGTCCGTTACTAAAAAAGCTACACATCCTAAAATTAGGTGTGTAGCTTTTACTTTGCTAAAAACTAGAATTTTATAAAATCTAAGTATTTATCATACATTTTATAACCATTAATTGTAAATTATAATATATTGAAAAATACTTAAGCACTCTTTTTGTGCTTATTTATAATAGCTCTTATATAACTTTCAGACATATTATATTTAACCGCCAATTCTTTATGATTAAATCCATTATAATCAGCCATAATACACCTATCTCTAGCATCTTTATATATCATTTTTTCAGTAGGAAAGTATACTGATGTTCCTCCAAATTCTTTAAATAAAGCCTTAACTTTGTCTATTCCAAGCTCCCTAGCTATATTTTCAAATTGTGGAGGTAAGTCACTTATTTTTAATTCCATAAAATATCCTCCTATAAATTTATTAATATGGATATTCTGCATATATTTTTAATTTCCTACTAAAAACTTACTCCAATCATATTTAAACTATATAATCTATAGTTACTTATTATTTTTTATGTAGATTTTTAGAGCATCTATAGATAAAGTTAAAAACCTTATTATCAAAAATGCGATATACGAAAATACCAACCAACCTAAAATATACATAGTATTTATATTCCTCCTAATAAATATCTATTTCATGTTGCCCATAACAATTTATAAATTTAATAAGTTCTTCATTATGATTAAATTTAAAGACTATTTCAGACAGTTTTTTTATAAGAACATCCAAGTATTTATAAAAAATATTTTTTATGAACTATTTTTTGCTTTATATTAAGTAATCTATTTTTCTTATTTAACATTGTATTTTCAATACTTATAGCCCTTTTCCGTTATATTAAATATATATTTAATTGTTTTTTAATGTATATTTAATAATAATTAAATATACATTAAATTATCTTGTATTTTATCTGATTTAATATATTGTGGAAAACTTGTCATTATATAAAACAAATCGGCAGATTATACCTTTTTACAAACTTTACAATTTTTCATTACTCAAAAACTCTTCTTAATATTTATTTTAATTCAATCTACTATGCTAAACTGGCCACAGATAATAGCCTCTCCAAGAGAGATCACATATTCAATTTCTGGATATAATAATAAAGCATCAAATTATATAGAATCATTTGATGTTACTATTGCATATGTTGGACTTACTATTTCCACACCTACATTTAACTCGTTTTCTAGTCTTAAAACATTGCCATTATACTTTATGATAACCTCATAATTTATAATAAGCATCCCAAAATCAAAGCTATTCTAATATTTTAAATATATATTAATATAAATACTACCAATATATTTCCATCTCTTTTTTATGCTTTATATCCTCTTTTTCTTCTATTTTGTACTCAATAATTTTATTATCCAAAGTACCTTTAAAAAATTTATATGAAGTAGCTTTAATAGTTTCGACATCATCTCTATCAAGAGTTATCATAACAGCATCTTCAAAAGCTCTTTCCATATACTCATTTTTAAAATCAATATCTTTAAAATCTTTTTTAAAACTTCTTAAAGTTCCCTTAGTAAACAAGCTTTCATCAGGTACAAAAACATCATTTGAAATTTTATCTATGCTTTTATCTTTAGCTTTGACCACATTATAATCAACCTCATCTATAACAACTTTATTTTCATCTAAATTAATATCTTTTGAAATATTTTTAATAATATCAATCTCTTTTGAAAAATACTTTCTCTTATCCAAATCTGTAACAATAAAATCAATAGAATCAACTTTTCTACCAACCTTATTTTCTTTTATATCTATTTCAAAAAGTTCTGTTTCATTAAGTTCCTTTATAGCAGGAAGTATAACTCTTCTTTTAAAGTTAGCATACTGAGGGTAACTATTTTCAAGCATAAGATACATCTTAATATCATCAACTGTATAATTAATAACTTGCTTAGTTCCTGACCAAATTCTAATTAAATCATATAATCTTTGAGCATTGTAATTTTTTAAACTAAACAACAATGCCAAATTGGCAGGAGTATACCCCGTTTTTAAATATTGATCTAATAAATCATAGATTTTCTTAGGACTATCAATTCTAAATACTTGAGTTTCTTCGTCAAATTGATATCCAGATATAAAATTATACTGACCCCAAACTAATTTATCATTTTTCTTTTTTTCTATAAAAAATATACTCTTTTGCATAAGCCCAGATAAATATTCACTTATCTTTTTTACAGTTCTATCATTAGTTCTCTTTATTATTTCTTTAAATTCATCATAGTGTATGTAACAACTCATAGAACCATCATAATCCTTTTGAAGTTTGTATAATATCAATAAAAATATTCTATTTTCATTTAAAGATAAACTATACTTTGACTGAATTAATACATTATTCTTCATTAGTATCTTAGGATTTTTAGTATCAGTTAAATTATTCATATTATCCCCCACATATTAAGTTCTTAAGTCAAAATATATCATGCTAAAATAAAAGTGTCAATTTTATCAATCTGACACTTTTACCGCTATCAAAGTGACACATTTTGTTATCAACTTGACATATTTGATTATCAATCTGACACTTTTAAATTATCAACTTGACACATTTGATTATCAAAGTGACACATTTCGTTATCAAAGTGACACATTTAAGCAACTTAACACTAGTATTTTCAATGGTTTAGACCATACCTAAATACTATTAAATACTATAAATACTATTTATAAATACTAGTAAAGACTAGTAAAGGTCTTTTTCTTATCTAATCTATTCTATTTTTATAAGATAAATAAATATCCTTATAAAAAATTTACAAAATTAATAGTGTTATCAAAGTGTTATATTTAATGTTTTATAAAGCAAGATATTTATAATTATTAAATCGATGTTTAAATTTATCTAACAGTATCAAATAAACATATAAAAATACCTCGTAAATTAGCTTATAAGAACTTTAATTATTATTTTTGATATTTATATTAAAAGCAATTTTTTTTGCTCTTAAGGCTTTTATATTTACTTAATTTAACAAAGATAAAATTAAGTAAACAAGATATGTTATCTATGACGGCATATTGATATATAGAATAATGCCAAAAGTAGAAAAGTCAAATGAGGTTAAATTAAAAAATACATGGAATTTATTAATTAAAGTTTCATAAGAAACTTAAAAATAAAAAAGAGTGTATCTAATGAAATCCAGTGGTTTCAACATATATACTCTTTTTACTAATCGTAAAACCCATTCTCATTTTATCTATATTTCTCCATATATTCCTTCATTGCCATAGATAATAAATCTTGTTTACTATATCTTTGTTTTTCACAAAATTCTTGCCACTCCTTATATACAAACATATTAACCCTAAATGCCTTTGCTTTTGGCTTTAAATGTTTATCATCTATTAAATCTATAATTATTTGTTTTTTATCTGTATTGGAGTTTGTATTGGATGTTGTATTGGCTTTAAATTTTTCAACTAACATTTCAAAAATTTCTAGATTTTGTTCTAAAAAATTAATTGCCATTTGCTGAGAATCTTTAAGTATTGGACTTGTATTTTTATCCAATACAACTACATTATTATTACTTGTATTGGATATTGTATTGGCTTGTATATTAGGTACATACTGTCTTAATTTATTATCATATTTATATCCATTTGTTTTTATTTCTCTTTGGAGTGTCTTTTCACCAATTCCAATGTTTTGCCTAATTTTAGTAACAGTTTTACCTTCTCCTAACTTAGTATTTAGGTAATTTATTTTATCTTTAAAATTTAAATTTTGAAATTTCTCTTTTGTCATAATCTACCTCCGTTTCTGGATGTATTGTTTTTGTATTACACTTGTATATATACATAGTAGCATTTTTGTACTTTAAGGGCATCATAACTCCTTTATAATGTGTAATATTTTTAAACTTCAAATGTACAAAATAATTTTTAATACTCAAAAAAGCACAAGAAATTTCTTGTGCTTATACTTTTATATAAATTTGCTATATTATAATTTTATTTATCATCAATAAAGCGTCCTTCTTTAGGTTTTGCTATTTCATTAAAATTGTTAATTAAATACTTTAAATGTTTTTTTAGACTCTCATCTTCCATAGGTTGACCATGACCTGGTATAGCTAAACTTGGATTTAATTTTGCTATTTTTTCAACAGATTTTTTTGCTTCATCCCAATTTGTTGTTAAATACTTAGGAGGACCACTTATATCTTCTTTTTGAGTTATTACAGATATAATAGATTCTTGTTTTAATGTAGAAAATGCATCTGCGGCTATGATGATATTTCCCTCTTTTTTAAACAATGATATATGACCTTCACAATGACCAGGAGTATGTATATAAACCCACCCAGGCATAGGAGGAATACTACCATCAGATGGAAGTTCTATTGCTCTATTTCCTAAATCAATACTAGTATGAGGGAATGTAGGTGACATTTTAGCTACTAATCCTTCATCTACTTTAGGATCAGCTAAAGGATAATCTTTTTTACCTGTGACATAAGGTAATTCTAATTTATGAACGTAAACAGGAACATCCCAGTATTTTGATAACTTTTTAACAGAACCAACATGATCAAAATGTCCATGTGTAAGTATTATTGCCTCAGGCTTACTGTTTTCTCCAAATTTTTCTGCAGCACATTTTATTATAAATTCAGCAGAGTTTTCAAGACCTGTATCAACTAAAACCCATTTATCAGAATTATTTTCTAAATTACTAACTATGCAAGCATTAACTACTCTAAATTGTAAAACTAATATATCAGGTGTAACTTGAAGTGAAGATTCAGTCATTTCAGATAATGCTTCAATTATCTTATTTCCCATTAATTTAACCTCCAATTAAAATTTACCTTTAGTTAAATAAATCAATTTATATTAAATAATAATATTTAAAAATATTTCGTTATTAGTATTTCGCATAGAACTAAATTGTTACATGGTACATATTTCTTTATAATAAAATTTTGTATTTTTAAACTTGATTAAATATAGTCACAAATTAAAGAAGTTTAAATATTATATAAAGAATAAAAGTTTTATCGCTAAATTTTGAAGCAAACTTGTATGTATTATTTAAAATATGCCCTTACAAAAGTATTGATATATTAAACTTAATTTTTATGAATAAAATCAAATGATTGATTTATTATTATTAAAATCATTTCAAAATTAATTAGCATATTTTATTTATACAAGTATAAAAAATATCATTATTTTAAATTCAATAAATTAAGGAGAATAGTCATGGATAATTTGAGAAATGTCAAACCAAATTGTGGTTGTGAATTAGCTAGACCATATATAAACAACCAAGTGTATACTAAATCATACAACTTAAAAACAGCATTAAAAAAGGGAACTTTATTTCCAGAACTAGACTTAGTAGAATCAAATCACTATAATGATTGGTTATATGCAAACCCTAAAAACAGAGTTAGAGCACAAAAAGGGGGTAAAAGATAGTTATGAAATCAAATAGAGTAGAACTTTTAGATAGAATCTTAGAATATCATTTTGCTTGTATAGAATTAAATTTATACCTAGATAACAATCCAGATGATCAAAATGCTTTAAGTTCATACAACACATATTGCAATAAATTTATTCAAGCGAAATGTTCTTATGAATCTAAATATGGACCATTAACTAATTTTGGTTATGCACCAAGTTCATGTCCTTGGCAATGGGTATGCGAGCCTTGGCCATGGGATAATGAGTTTTATGAATAAAGTTATACAAAATTAGAGTTAAATTGTTTATTTAATAGATTAAGGAGGATTAAATTAATATGTGGATTTACCAAAAAACATTAGAATACCCAGTTAACATAAAAAATGCAGATCCAAGAATGGCTAAGATTGTAATGACTCAATTAGGAGGACCTAATGGTGAACTGGCAGCTGCAATTAGATATCTTCAACAAAGATATACTATGCCAACAGGGAAATCTCGTGGACTTTTAACTGACATAGGTACAGAAGAGATGGCTCATGTTGAAATGATTTCTGCAATACTATATCAATTAATGAAAGATTGTACTCCAGAAGAGCTTAAGGCTGCTGGACTTGGTCCAAATTATGCAACTTTTGGGCATGGACTTCAACCAGTAGGATCTAATGGTGTAAACTTTACTACAGATTATATTAATGTGTTTGGTGATGCTGTAACTAATTTACATGAGGACATGGCTGCAGAGCAAAAAGCATTAGCAACTTATTATCAATTAATAAATTTAACTGATGATCCTGATTTAATAGATGTATTAAGATTTTTAGGTCAAAGAGAAGTAGTACACTATCAAAGATTCGGCGAAGCACTAATGGACGTTTATGAATTTACAGAGTGCAAAAAACAATTTTAATTTCTATAAAGAGTATTGATATTTTTATAGAAATTAATTTAATAAATTAAAACCATTTAAATATAAAGTATAGTAAATATCTTAGATAAGATAAAATTAAAACTTTAAATTTAAATATATATATATATATTTAAAAAGGGTAACTTAAACTAATTTAGGTTACTCTTTTTTTTTTAGGTTATCTTATAATAAATATATGCTAAAAAAATTATTTAATACTAAATAAATAGATAATTATTCATATTGTTAACTGTTTCAACTGAATCAAACATCTTGCTAATTATGTCCTCTAGTACCTCAGATACGGTCATATTATTTTCATATGAAAAAGACTTTACCTTATCTGCTACATCTTTTTTTAATTTTATACCTAACATAACTTTTTCTCCTTTTTGCTTTGGTTTATTTATTAAATCTAATACATTTATATTATTGTTTTTGCTCTCTATAAAATCTTGTCCAGTTGATTTTTCTTCTATTTTTTGCTTTATATTAAGTAATCCATTTTTTTGTTTAACATTGGATTTTCAATACTCATAGTCTTTCATCTCCTTTATTAAATAAGTATTTAATCTTTATTTAATTGTTTTTTAATATATTTTTTATATATATTTAATAACTATTAAATATATATTTTAGGTTATTATTCTTTTAAAAAATTTGTTTTTATAAATAAAATATCTTAATAAATTTTCTATAAATAAAATCATAAAAAATATTCATCAACTATATTTTAGGACTTAAAATCAATCCTTTAATACAATGAACTTAAATAAAGCAAATAAACCTTGTAGCTAGGTGCATTGCTTAAAAATACGCCTACAAATGGCTCAAAGGAGGAAATAAAATGTTAGACAAAAGATTAGTTGCCGAGGTAACAGAAACAAAAGATGCTTCTTCATTAAAAATAAGATTTGACTGTGGCTTAAATGATGAAGGAAAAACAATAGTAAAATCAAGAACATACTCAAATGTAAAACCAACAGCAACAGCTATTGATGTTTACAACGTGGCAGAAACATTAGAATCACTTCAACAACATACTATGTTGTCAGTAGTAAAACAAGATAACACAAACTTAAGTGCATAAAACCAATTAAAAAAGGAGGAGTAAAAAATGGGAGAAATAGAAGTAAAACTTTTAATGACATTCTCAACAAAAAGTGGTAGAAAAGTAAGTTTATATGTAACAGATCCAAGAGAAGATTTAACAGAATCAGAGATTAAATCTGCTATGGATGTTATAGTTTCTAAGAATATATTTGCACCTAATGGAGAAGATTTACAAGCTCCAGTAGAAGCAAAAGTTGTTCAAACTGAAACTACAGAATATGATCTTGTAGTTGCATAACACTTGTAACACCTTAAGAAAGCACCTCTAAGTTTATGAGAGGCTTTCTTAGCAATTTTAGAAGTATTTAGGAGGAAATAGTCGTGGAATTAGATTTAATGCAGTTAGTGGCTAATCTAGGCTTTCCTGCTATAGTAACCATGTATCTATTGGTTAGAATCGAAGGGAAACTAGAAAATCTAAGCATAAGTATCAATTCTTTAAATTCAAATATTAGTGAATTAAATAATAAAATGTAAAAGATTATCGTCAATGGCAAAGTCCGTTACTAAAAAAGCTACACATCCTAAAATTAGGTGTGTAGCTTTCTTTGCTAAAAACTAGAATTTTATAAAATCCAAGTATTTATCATAAATTTTATAACCATTAATTGTAGATTCCAATATATGAAAAATAGTACCTAAGCACTCTTTTTATGCTTATTTATAATAGACCTTATATAACTTTCAGACATATTATATTTAATAGCTAACTCTTTATGATTAAATCCATTGTAGTCAGCCATAATAGATCTATCTATAGTCTCTTTGTATATCATTTTTTCAGTAGGAAAGTACACTGATGTCCCTCCAAATTCTTTAAATAAAGCTTTAACTTTGTCTATTCCAGGCTCCATAGCTATATTTTCAAATTGTGGAGGTAAATCACTTATTTTTAAATCCATAAATATCCTCCTATAAATTTATTAATATGGATATTCTACATATATTTTTAATTTCCTAATATCATTATATTATCTATAGATTTATAATTTTTTTAGTTTTTTCAATTCCTTAGGTATACTTGGTTGATGTATTATCCATGTACAAGTTGTATTTACAGACATAGTAGCAACAAATATAGCCAAGTAACTTGTCTTCTTTAATGATTTTAATATAAGTTTTTTCATCTTTAGCTCCCCCTACTAAACGCTGACTTTAAACTTCCTAAACATAACATTATATTTATCCAAAATAGTGAACTACAAGTATATGCTGATAACTCCCTAAATTCATTTTTATTAACAAAAGTTAATGTAAGTACATAAACTATACCTGCCAATATCTTAGATATTTTTCTATATTTATTAATTTCATTTAGAGTTAATGGGTTGTGTCTATGCTCCAATGGAGATAGTGTCCAAATTCCCATATAACTTAGTGTAGAAATAATAAAAATCATTAATGAATATACTGGTGAATAAACTCTTGCTGATGTATATATGGTTAATATAAATATAAAAACAAATATTAATAAACATTTTATATAACAATTAGCATGGTATCCACCTGAAAACTGCCTTATTGGGCAATAACATACTAAAAATACTATAGAATAAAATAACTTATTAAATAATAATCCAATACTTAATACAATTACTATATTTACAGTAAATGCTATTAATACTTCAAATCCATATTTATATACTTCGTAATCCTCTTTATTTATCTCTTTATTTTCAATTAAAAAAGATGTTATCTTACTTGCATATGACTTGAACATATCGTCCTCCTAAATATTATGCATCGACAATAACATCTTTTTTTATATGATTCAATATATTATGCAAAACTGGTCATTATATAAACCAAATTGGCATAGTATACCTTTATATATTACTTCATGAAATTAAATTTTATTTTACCTGTATGTAACGGCTATCAGTATTTAACTGTATTAAAATAATTGATATTGGAAATAAACTTCCTAAAATTATCCCTAATAGCCCACCTATTTTATCCATTATAACAATAGTTATTAATAAAATAATAAAATCCATTATATGACTAATAAAACTATTTTTTATTCTAAACTTAGAGTTACAATTTGAGCATGTAATTTCTCCATATCTATTTAGTAATGATTTTAAATTTCGCCTAAAATCAATTTCA